>NZ_JBHRSW010000004.1:453977-486010 GCF_042646125.1 Agaribacter flavus | reverse complement strand
TTGTTCAGATGTGAGGGAAATATCAATCATGGTAATAGATTGATCCTCTATTCATTAAAAATCAAGCATTTTCATTGATCACGGGTATATAGGTGTTGTTCAAAAAATAAACAAGTAAATAAGTTGTTAAAACTTAATAAACTTAGGGAAAGTAAGTAATGATAAAACCACCAAAACTGCACCGTGGTGACACGCTTGCGATTATCAGTTTGTCGTGGGGGGGTGCCGGTTTGTTCCCGCATCGCTATCAGACTGGTAAGAGACAGCTGTCTGAAACGTTTGGCGTGAACGTCATTGAAACACCTCATGCCCTAAAATCACCAGAATGGATTTATCAGCATCCACAAGCGAGAGCGGATGATTTGCACAATGCTTTACGCGACCCGTCTATAAAAGGCATTGTATCCTCTATTGGTGGTGACGACAGTATACGTCTCCTCAATTACATAGATTTTGACATAATAAAAACACACCCAAAAATCTTTATAGGCTTTTCGGATTCTACTGTGATGCACTTTTGCTTTTACCACGCAGGTGTCACTTCATTTTACGGCACATCTTTGATGGTTGGGTTTGCTGAAAACCAAGGCATACATCAGTACCAAATCGATGATATTAACGCGAGCCTGTTTAGTAACAATAGTCGCGGACAAATTGAAGAAAATCAACAAGGTTGGACATCAGAATTACTAGATTGGGGGGATCCCAAACTACAGGAACAAAAGCGAACACTGCAAAAGAATAGTGGCTGGCGTTTTTTACAAGGCAGGGACAAAGTCAGCGGGCATCTGTTAGGAGGATGCGTCGAGGTTCTGGAAATGCTCAAAGGAACAAAACTATGGCCTAATGTCGCGGATTGGGAAGACAAAATACTGTTCCTTGAAATGTCTGAAGAAATGATGCCGCCTAGTTACTTAAAATGGGTACTCAGGAACTATGCCGCGCTGGGTATTCTAAATCGAATTCGAGGATTATTGTTTGGTCGGCCATACCACAATAAGTTTTGGCAACAATACGATGACGTCATCCTAATGGTGTTACGCGAGGAGAATTTGACGGATCTAGCCGTTGTTTCTGGTATGGACTTTGGCCATACCTGTCCTACATTTAGCTTGCCATTGGGGGCTCATGCAGAAATCAATCCCGCTGAAAAAGTATTCAGCCTTCTTGAAGCCGGAGTGTGCTGATAGATGAAGCCGACAGACGCTAGAATTGACAGTTTGCTGATTAAATGAGCAGTTTGGTGAAGAATAAACAGTGTCATTAAACTGACGTTTTGATAGTATCTAGCGTTACATAAGCCAAATAATCAAAAACATAAGTGCCCATGAGTGAAATTCTGATTGTTAGTGACAACCAAACTCGTATCGATACATTAAAAATAATCCTTACCTTTTTAGGTGAAAATTGTCGCTCCACTAGCTACGCAGAATGCCTCAGTGTCATCACCAATAACCAATCATTAGCGGCGATACTAATTGACGGCGAAACCCCTGAAATTGCAGAAGAAACCATCGAGAAATTTCCCGAAAGTCCTTTTATTAATATCGGCTTTCAGTTAAATAGTGATAAAGCGTTTAAAAACTTAATCGGCTCACTTTACGAACCCATCACTTATCCGAGTTTGACTGAGTTACTACGCAAGAGCGAGGACTACTATACGGCCAATCGCCCGATTTCTTCTTTGGTTAGTGGCAAAACTAAATTATTTCGTTCACTCGTGGGGAATAGCAAAGGGATAACAGAAGTACGTGAGTTGATTGAACAAGTTGCACCAGTTGAAGCTAACGTCATCATACTTGGTGAGTCTGGTACAGGTAAGGAAGTAGTGGCTAGAAACATTCACTACATGTCAAAGCGCCAAAAAGGGCCATTCGTACCTGTCAACTGCGGTGCGATACCGGGTGACTTGTTAGAGAGTGAACTGTTTGGTCATGAAAAAGGCGCATTCACCGGTGCAATTTCTGCCCGTAAAGGGCGTTTTGAGATGGCAGAAGGGGGAACCTTATTTTTGGATGAAATAGGGGATATGCCTTTGCAGATGCAAGTCAAATTATTACGTGTGCTGCAAGAACGCATCTTTGAGCGAGTAGGTGGGGTCAAAACACTCAAATGCAATGTGCGTATTATTGCCGCTACACACCGTAATTTGGAAAACATGATTAATGAAGGAACCTTCAGGGAAGATTTGTTTTATCGATTAAACGTTTTCCCTATAGAAACACCAGCATTACGCGAAAGAGCGCAAGATATTCCACTATTACTGCAAGAGTTGGTATCTAGACTGGAGGGGGCAAGACAAGCCAGTGTTAAATTTACTCAAGGCGCCATGCGTTCATTAATGGCACATTCTTGGCCTGGCAACGTGAGAGAATTATCTAACCTAGTTGAACGGCTATCCATATTGCACCCTAGTCATGTTATTGACCTTAAACACCTTCCGCATAAATACCAGTATGATGAAAATGGCTCGATCCAACAAGAAGAGACCAGCTTGGACGAAACGGCAGAGCGAGATGCAATCAACGCTATGTTCAGATATGCGGAAGCCAATCCCACCGCGCCAGAGGGTATCTCGCCCAGTGCAGAAAACTTGGCACCCATGGATACCGCCCTTCCCAGCGACGGTGTAAACTTAAAAGAGTACTTGTCAGATTTGGAAATCAGCTTGATCAGGCAAGCGCTGGACAAACAAGATTGGGTCGTCGCCCGCGCAGCTGATCAACTGGGTATGCGACGCACTACGCTTGTTGAAAAAATGCGTAAGTACGAAATTAGCCGTCAGAAAGAGACGGATAATAACTAGACCCTAGTTCAAATATTGTTGCTCACCAACTTAGATCTTGACGAAATTTTGACAGCGTAAAAACGTCAATTTTTCTTAGATATCAAGCTAAGTTTATGAAAAACATGCATTAAAATTTATGGCATGGTGGATGCATTACCTCAACTATCACAGTTGCGAGGTAGTATTTCATGCCCCTGAGTATCAAGAAACACAATGTTGATGTAGATAAAGACACATCAAATGCTAATCGAGACGAATTTCGCACGGCTTTTGACCAAGCGCCTTTTAACATTGCGCCTTTTACTGCAGAGCATGAGCCTAAAAAAGCGTCCAAAGATCAACATCGCCTCTCCCATTTACTTGCTGTTATGCCTGCTGGTGTGTTGGTTATTGATCAAAAAGGCAAGGTTTCCCTAGCGAACAATCAAGCTAAAACACTGCTACAAGAACCGCTCATTGGTGAATTATGGCGTGAAGTTATTCAGCGTGCCTTTAGCCCAAAAGCAGATGATGGACACGAAGTGTCAATGCGCAACGGTAAGCGTGTGAAAATTGATATTTCTCCGTTGACAGAAGAAAAAGGGCAGTTGGTTGTGATAACAGACCTTACCGAAACACGGGCACTGCAAAACCGAGTCAGTCATATGCAGCGCTTGTCATCCTTGGGAAAAATGGTGGCATCTTTAGCGCATCAGGTTCGCACACCGCTGAGTTCAGCGCTGTTGTACGCAGAAAATCTGAAGAGCGTAACGGCAAATAATGAACTGGCGGAGCGTTTTTCCGATCGCCTTATTAATCGTTTGTATGACTTGGAAACACAGGTAAACGATATGCTGCTTTTTGCCAAAAGTGGCGATTCTCAAATTGTCAAACCGCTTAAAGCCGAAGATATTGTCGCTTCATGCACAGCGCAAGTCGATGCGCAGTTTTCGCAAGCCAACACTTCGCTTGAAGTAGAGATAGCGAGCAGACAGTCTTCTATACTAGGTAACTTAAGTTCGATAAGTGGTGCGGTCGGCAACCTGCTAAGTAATGCTCTGCAAGCCACGCAAACTAGCGATGAAAAGTCAGTGGCATTATTTATTGCCGACGCTGAGATTAATGGAAAGCCTTACCTGCAAATTAAAGTTGAAGACAGCGGTGAAGGATTGGGTGATAAAACACCGCAACAACTTTTTGAGCCATTTTTTACCACAAAAACACAAGGCACTGGACTAGGGCTTGCTGTGGTAAACACAGTAGCTAAGTCACACAAAGGCTTTGTCGATTGCGGAAACAACCCCCGTGTTGGCGCGTGGTTTTGCTTATACCTTCCTTTGCTAACAGGTGAGCAAGGGCTTGAAACAACGACCTTAGCTGAAAACGAAACCAATATTCAAAAGATGGGAGCACATGCATGACTAAAACCAAGATATTGATTGTTGAAGACGACCATGGTTTAAGAGAGGCATTGGTTGACACCTTACTTCTTGGTGGCTACCAAGTCACACCAGTTGAATCTGCTGAAACTGCCATTGTTAAGTTATCAGAAGCAAATTTTGATTTAGTCGTCAGTGATATTCAAATGCAAGGCATGGATGGCTTATCCCTGTTAAAAAATATTAAAAGCAAGTTTCCGAAAGTGCCGGTTATTTTGATGACGGCATATGCGAACATTAATGACGCGATTCAAGCGATGAGAGATGGCGCTACCGATTATTTATCAAAGCCATTTGCTCCGCAAGTCTTACTCAATTTAGTTGGGCGTTATGCACCAGCACAACGGGTTGAATCGAGAGATCCGATTGTAGGTGACGAATCAAGTAAAAATTTATTGGCACTGGCGCGAAAAGTCGCAAAGTCAGATGCTACGGTGATGGTATTAGGGCCATCCGGTAGCGGTAAAGAAGTGTTGTCACGCTATGTACATGATCATTCTCAACGCAGCGAGCGACCTTTTGTTGCCATCAATTGTGCGGCTATTCCTGAAAACATGCTAGAGGCCACGTTATTTGGTTATGAAAAAGGTGCATTTACAGGGGCAATACAAGCTTGCCCAGGTAAGTTTGAGCAAGCGCAAGACGGCACTATTTTACTCGATGAAATTACCGAGATGGACTTGTCGCTGCAAGCTAAGTTATTGCGTGTACTGCAAGAGCGAGAGGTGGAGCGTTTAGGTGGAAGAAAAACAATTAACCTAAACGTTCGCGTGATTGCCACTAGTAACCGTGATCTCAAAGAAGCTGTAGCCCAAGGCAAGTTTAGAGAAGACCTATACTATCGCTTAAATGTATTTCCTATTACATGGTTACCGCTCAGTCAGCGCCCAGGTGATATTATTCCATTGGCCAATCACTTAATTGCTCGTCATGCTCAGCATAATAATATGGCTATTCCTGAGCTAACGGCGGGAGCCATGCACAAATTAATGAACCACACATGGTCGGGTAATGTCAGAGAGTTAGAGAATGTGGTTCAGCGCGCCTTAATTTTGGCGGAAAACGGAAAGATTGACACTGCTGACTTGTTGATAGAAGTTTTACAGGCGAACGATAGAGCACAGTCTACCGGTCTCAATATACAACAAGGGCAAAATACTCATAGTTTTGAAACTGAGGTCGATAACAAATTACTGGGTTCAGAACTGCGCTTCCAAGAGCACCAAATTATATTGGATGCCTTGCAGCAATGTCATGGCAAACGAAAAGATGTCGCGGAAAAGTTGGGGATTAGTCCAAGAACGCTCCGTTACAAACTCGCAAAAATGCGCGAGTCGGGAATAGAACTTCCCTGTTAGTAAGTATTTAGATACACCTTTCCCAATGTTATGTGTAAGCAAATGACAACGGATGTCGACATTTATTTCCGCCCTCCTAGGGCGGAATTTTTTTGCCTCTTTTTTCCATAGTGGCATCCTCTTTGCAAAACTCCTTAGTAATGTAGTGACAAAATCAAAAAAATGACACTTGGAGTTTACGATGGACATTAAAGCCAATTCTCTGTATCAAGAAATGCAGGCCATGGCGGCGCTAGCCACCGCGAATCCCGCACCTGTTCAACGTCTAGAAATTAACACTTCAAGCGCACAGTTCAGCGACATGCTCAGTCAAGCCATTGAAAATGTGAATGGTATGCAACAAGAATCTCGGCAATTGCAACAACGCTTCGATATGGGCGACCCCGATCTGAGTTTGGTCGATGTGATGGTTGCGAAAGAGAAGTCAGGCATTGCCTTTGAAGCAACTGTGCAAGTGCGAAATAAAGTCCTTGAGGCTTACAAAACTATTATGAACATGCCGGTTTAATAAGGACGTATCGCTGTGGCAGAGTCAACCAGTACAGAGATCGCATTGTCGGATGATTTGATGGGTACAGAAGCCGAGCAATCGCCTAAAAATGTACTTATTGAAACACTGAGTAACACCGAAACTATTCGTCAAATAACCATGATTATTACCTTGGTTATTTGTGTCGCGATTGCATTTTTTATTTTCTTATGGTCAAAAGAGCCGAATTATCGTCCTTTAGCGCAAATGCAGCCACAAGAGATGATCGAAACCTTGGACTACCTCGACCAAAACCAGATCCAATACAAAATTGAAGGCAATACCATTTACGTTGTCGACAAAGAATTTAAAGACATTCAATTGGGCATGGTGAGAGCCGGTATCCAGCAAAAAGACGATTCCGGTGCAGATATCATTATGCAGGATATGGGGTTTGGCGTCAGCCAGCGCCTGGAATTGGAACGCCTTAAACACGCCCGTGAACAACAAATTGCGCGTACCATCGAAGATATCAACGCGGTGGGGAAAGCACGTGTGCTGTTAGCCTTGCCAAAAGAAAATGTGTTTTCTAGACGTAAGAAAAATGCTACTGCAACGGTGGTGGTTACTGCCAATCGCGGCACGGTCTTGGGTGGCGAAGAGGTCGACGCGATTGTCGATATTGTGGCTTCTGCCGTGCAAGGTATGGAACCCTCAAATGTAACAGTAACAGATAACAACGGGCGTTTGCTCAACTCTGGCTCTCAAGATTCGATGAGCGCAAGAGCACGCAAAGAATATGAATTAGAAAAGAAGCGAGAAGATCAATATCTTCAAAAAATTGACTCAATTTTGATCCCCGTTCTCGGCCTTGGCAACTATACCGCTCAGGTTGATGTCAGTATGGATTTTACTGCGGTAGAACAAACCCAGCGTCGATATAACCCTGATTTACCCGCTGTACGCAGTGAGATGATCTCTGAAACAAACAGTGTTGGCAATGTTATTGCCGGTATTCCAGGTGCACTCACCAATCAACCCCCATTGGATTCTGATATTCCAGAAAACGCAGTGGGTGACGGCAGTGAAAGACCCATCCCAGGCAATAGTAGCAAAGAACAAACCCGCAACTTTGAGTTAGATACCACAATAAGCCATACCAAACAGCAATCAGGTGTGATTCGTCGATTGAGTGTGTCGGTCGCGGTTGATCATGTGACGACAACATCAGCAGAGGGCGAAACGACCTCCAATCCAATGCCACAGCAAGAGCTGATGAACATTCGCCGCTTATTACAAGGGGGTATCGGCTTTGATGTAACACGCGGTGACTCACTTGAGGTGGTAAGTATTCCGTTCAATCGCATGGATGTGGGTGAGTTAAAAAATACCCCTTTCTGGGAGAAGCCATTCTTTATGCCGGTACTCAAACTAGTCGTAGGTGCGATCGTCATTATCGTCCTGATTTTAGCGGTGGTGCGTCCCATGCTGAAGAAGTTACTCTTCCCAGAAGCAGATGTCGCTGTTGCAGAAGAATCAGAAGATATGGAATTGGATTTGGGTGACGAGACGATTGACCTGCTTACCGACGACTTTGACGAGAGTAAAGTGGGCTTTGCACCAGACGGCTCGTTAATGTTGCCGAACCTGCACAAAGATGAAGACGTGCTCAAAGCCGTGAGAGCACTCGTATCGAACGAACCTGAACTGTCTGCGCAAGTGGTGCGTGGCTGGTTGTTAGAAGACGAATAACTACAAATTGAATAGGTGATATCGTGGCTGTAGAAGAGGGTCAGGAAATAGCAGAACAAGACTATGACGTGTCTAAGCTCGAAGGGCTTGAAAAGGCAGCCATATTATTGTTGAGTTTGTCTGAAGACGATGCTGCACAAATCCTTAAATACATGGAGCCTAAACAGGTACAGGTATTGGGGGCGGCCATGGCCGGCATGGATGACATGACCCAACAAAAAATCAGTGCGGTACACAAACACTTTATTGAAGAAATTCAGAACTATTCGACGATCGGCTTTAAGAGTGAGGACTTTGTTCGTCGTGCGCTTATTGCTGCGTTGGGTGAAGACAAAGCTGCACACTTACTTGACCAAATCATGGCAGGTAGCGGAGCAAAAGGCTTGGAGTCTCTAAAATGGATGGATTCTAAGCAAGTTGCCAATATCATTCGCAACGAACACCCACAGATCCAAACGATTGTTATGTCTTACTTAGAGCCAGAACAATCTGCAGAAATACTGGCTCAGTTTCCTGAAAAAGTCAGACTCGATTTACTCATGCGCGTGGCGAACTTGGAAGAAGTTCAACCCGCAGCACTACAAGAGCTCAACGAAATTATGGAAAAACAATTCGCCGGACAAGCAGGGGCGCAAGCTGCCAAGATGGGTGGCTTAAAAGCAGCAGCCAATATTATGAACTACTTGGATACGGGTATTGAGAATCAGTTAATGGATGCAATACGCGAACAAGACGAAGAAATGAGTCAACAGATTCAGGACTTAATGTTTGTGTTTGACAATCTCATTGATGTCGATGATCGAGGTATCCAAGCGATCTTGCGTGAAGTTCAACAAGAAAGCTTGATGAAAGCGATCAAAGGCGCAGATGAAGAACTTAAAGATAAAATCACTAACAACATGTCTAAACGTGCAGCCGATATGCTCTTAGATGATATTGAAGCGATGGGACCCGTTAGACTCAGTGAAGTTGAAACGGCGCAAAAAGAAATTTTATCTGTGGCGCGTAAACTGGCTGACTCAGGTGAAATTATGCTTGGTGGTGGTGGCGGTGAAGAGTTTGTATAGAGCAATCAAACTATGAGCGAAGATGTAGATGACGAGCTTGATTTCTCTGGTGCCAAACTATGGGATTTACCTTCTGTGGATGATGCATTGGCCAAACAAGACAAACGAACCGATGTATTTGACCGACCTATGCATCGCTGGCAGTTTGAGCCACCTGAAGGACAAGAAGAGGAAGCAAAACCACTTACGGCTGAGCAAATAGAAGAAATTAGGCAAGCTGCTTATCAGGAAGGTTTAGAAACAGGCCATGCAGAAGGTTTTGCAAAAGGCCAAGAAGAAGGATTGGAAGCAGGCAAAAAAGAAGGTTTAGCCAGTGGACAAGATGAGGGCTATCAAGCAGGACTAGAGCAGGCTAAAACTGAACTCGAACAAACACTGACACACCTCAATGGCATTATCTCGTCACTCAATGCGCCGTTCAAAAAAGTGAATGATGAACTCGAAAAAGAACTCGCACTGTTGGCGATATCTTTGGCGAAAGCCATTGTTCAGCAAGAAGTCGCGACTAATTCGAATATACTGATTGATGCTGTCAAACAAGGGATAGGTGCATTGCCTTTGAATGAAAAGAGCTATCAAATATTTATCAATGACGAAGACAAATCCATCATTTCTGAGTATGTAACCTCATACAAAGGTGAGCAAAGTGACATTGATAACATCATGCAAGCGGCACAACTTATTAGTGACGACAATATTGCACGAGGTGGTGCAAAAATTGTGACGCAAAACAACGCTGTTGATATGTCTATTGAAAGGCGAACGCAGCAGGTATTTGCTCAGGTGCTGCAGGCCAAAGGTATTGGCAATGACCCAAGAGCTAATTGATTCCTTTCGCACGCTGCGTGAAAACATAGTCCAAACCACGCCGGTGACATCGGGGCGGCTAGTACGCGGCGTCGGGCTAACCTTAGAAGCGGTTGGCTGTCATATACCCATTGGCGGACGTTGCTTAGTCAAGACGCTAAACGGAAAAGTAGAAGCCGAAGTCGTTGGCTTTAGCGACAACATTACCCATTTAATGCCGGTCGATTCGATACAGGGCATTGTGCCAGGCTCAATGGTGGAGCCTTTGACGCAGGATGCGGGTATTCCTGTCGGTGAGGCACTACTGGGCAGAGTCATTGATGCCAACGGCAAGCCTTTGGATGACAAAGGCCCTATCCAAACGACAGGCACTGTGACAAGTACTGCGCCGCCAATAAATCCGCTGCACCGCAAGCCTGTGCGTGAACCGCTGGATGTAGGTGTACGAGCGATCAATAGCGTGATTACCGTGGGTAAAGGTCAACGAATGGGGCTGTTTGCTGGCAGCGGCGTGGGCAAAAGTGTACTAATGGGCATGATGACGCGCGGCACCACTGCCGATGTTGTTGTGGTGGGGCTTATTGGCGAGCGGGGGCGAGAAGTAAAGGAATTTATTGAAGATATTCTCAGTGAAGATGAGCGCAAAAAAGCCGTAGTGGTGGCAGCGCCTGCGGATACCTCTCCCCTTATGCGTTTAAAAGGCAGTGAGACAGCCGTTGCAGTAGCAGAGTACTTTCGCGATCAAGGTAAAAATGTACTGTTACTTATTGACTCACTGACGCGTTATGCCATGGCACAAAGAGAAATTGCATTGGCAGTCGGCGAACCGCCCGCAACCAAAGGTTATCCGCCTTCGGTATTCGCTAAGTTACCCGCTCTAGTCGAACGTGCGGGAAATGGCAATGAATATCAAGGCTCGATCACGGCATTCTATACAGTGTTAACGGAAGGTGATGACTTACAGGATCCGATAGCAGATGCAGCTCGAGCCATTCTCGATGGGCATATTGTTTTGTCGCGTCAGTTGGCGGAGTCGGGGCATTACCCTGCTATCGATATAGAGTCTTCCATTTCTCGGGTAATGCCGCAGGTGGTATCGCAGCCACACCAGTTAGCCGCCAGAGATATAAAACGGATATATTCGGCCTACCAAAAAAACAAGGATCTCATTAACTTGGGCGCCTATGCAAAAGGCAGTGACCCTGTCATTGATTTGTCAATTGCAGCCGCGCCGGCAATCAATGCTTTTTTACAACAACAGACATTGCAAGTTGTTGATTTTACTCAGTCTACTGAAACTATGACTACGCTCGCTAGCGGATTAAAGAGCAATGGCTAGTTTAGCGCAACTCCGGCTTGTCGCATCGTTAGAAGAAAAAAAGTCGCAATCACTATCGCGTCAGTATCAACAAGCTAAGCAGTATTTATTTGAAAACCAACAAAAGCTAGCAGGTTTGGAGCAATATCGCTTAGATTATTTAAAGCAGATAAAACAAAAAGTGACAGTCGGTGTGAATACCAAAACGCTGATTCAACACCAAAATTTTGTTGGGAAATTAGACAAAGCTTGTCAGCAACAAACCGAGATCATTAACCAATCCGTACTGGTATGTGAACAGCGTAAAAAACAGTGGTTAGCCCAAGAAGCAAAAGCACAAGCCATACTTAAGTTGATTGACAAAAACGAAGAAAAACAACGTATTAATCAATCAAGACTAGAACAAAAAATGTTTGATGAAATCTCATCTCAGCAGTTCATACGTCGATCTTCACATATTTGAAGCTAGCATTAGCTTACCGCGTTACGGGCAGAATAGTGCTGCTGCTTTCTTCGATAGGAAAACAAGGCGATAAGCGAAAAGCCAAGTAAGATAAGACCAGTACTTGCTGGGCCTGAAACTTGCGTGCTTTGTGCTTGTGCAAGTTGCAGCAAAACGACATCATCAAGAAAGTTGCCTCTGGTGCCTCGCTTAGGGAAAACAGAAGAAAATGCTACTTCGGTAATACTACTCGTGGCAACAAAACTGTATTGAAATGACTGCCAATCTTGTGGTGTATGATCGTCTATCAGTGCTGAATAGAAAGACGAATTACCATTGTTTAGTGAAAATTCAAAGGCTTCGTTTTCGTTTCTTCTTGCGCGATAAGAAAATGATATTTGGTAGAGGCTATCGATTTGAGTTTGGACAGATTGAAAAATAGTAAAGCTTTGGCCGCGCTGGCCATGTGCATTTAGCTCCGCAAACTGACTGCCACTGTATGCATTGATACCTCTAAATGTATTCCATATTTCGAGGTTACTGCCTTGCCAGCCATCAACTTCATTGGAAGTAAACCACTGCCACGTGTTGGGACTGACATCAGAACTTTCAAAATCGCCATTCACGATTAAATTAGCGTTAGCATTAGTACCTAGCCCAAATAAAGCGCTTGTTGCCAATAGCCATAATGTCAATGCGTGCTTGTTATACATTTTTCGTTTCATACACAGGAATATGCATCTGAGATGCGCGAAATGATCATTTTGATAAAGCAGTCTAATGAGAATAAGAGAATAGAGTGTGTATTCTTATATACCAAAGCATTAAATAAGATACTGGTACGCTGCTTGCAAAATACTTAGTGAAGAACATAGTTATTTAAATAAATATTAGTTAATTCATTGTGTTATCGCTGATTGATTATTACAGGACACCCTAAGTATGATGCAACAAATTGCCACTCAGCCATCAGATATTGCCACTCCGAGCTTGCCGCTAGACGTAAAAGTTGAGCCGGCTGGAGAAACCGATTTCACCTTGGTGTTACAGCGTGCGAAAGACACGCTATCAGCTTATGAAAGCGCAAAAATGCGTGCAGATAAAATCCAAGGCACGCAAGACGTGGCTCATACAAACACCAATGAAGGTGAACAAGTCAACGCTCAAAACTCACTAACGACTAAATTAGAGAAGGATGCTACATCAGAGGCCTCTACCACCGAATCTAGCCAGGAAGCGGTCAATGACTCGCTTGCGCACAAAACTGACGAAAACAAAGATACGACCATCGACAATAAGCCAGCGGCAATAAGTGAAGAGGCACAGAGCGAGACTAATGTTGTTGATCATGAAGTGAGTGCAGAATTTGAAACAGAAGACAGTTTTGACTTTGTTAACTATGTATCATTGGTCAAAACTCTCAATGAATCAGGCGAAGTTAGTCACGATAGCGCAGTAAATCAGCCGATTGAGCTGACACAAGAAGTAGATAGCGATACATCACCTGAAACACATAGCCAAGCCATTGATAAAACGCCAGATGCGGCACCCATCATTGACATAAGCTTGTCCAACATTGACGAAGACGTCGCTGACTTCGCGATTGTCCATATTAGTCAAGAAGAATTGAGTGCCTTGATCCAAGCCCAGATAAAGCAATCTGCGGCGACAGAGGCTAGCCCTGAAACACAAGCTCAGCTTAATGAGGCAATTAACAACTTAGTCTCGCAATACACAGACACAAGCGATATCCCGAGTGATGAAGATGCCTCATTAGACCAGCGACTGGTGTCGGATTTAATTTCGCCGCTTCCAGCTTCCGCTAAAGAGGCGCTTAGCAATGCTGAAAACGCGGCGGGAACAGCAGGGAATAAAGACCTCGTTGCAGATTCGACTGTAGAAGCAAACGCAAAGACTACAGTGGAATTGGGGGCACAGACGCTCGTCAGTGAAACACAAATGATGAGTGAAAAAGCAGCTGATGCCTTGATAGAAGAACCTCAAGTAAAACCAGAACTGATTAAAACTCAAGAACAAACTCAGTCGGTAAAAATTGTCATTGATCACAACAAGCAAGATTCTACTCAGTCTATACAGAAGCTAGCTGAACTTGATGAGGCGCGCCTTGCAAAAGCACTCGATAATTTGCTCGCTCGCATAGAGAAATCCGTAATCGATGTAAAACAAGAGGTTAAAGGCAGTGAGTTTATAGCAGCTTTGCAGAGTGGCATAAAAGAATACAAAGAGCAGTTAAAACAAGGAAGAGAACCGGGCATAGACCTAAAGTCACTAGTCTTTGACGCAATGCAAAAAAATGCTGGCGAACTGCCTCCTGCTACCCAAACGAAACTTGATACTAACATCAACCAATTTGCCTCCATGTTGAATTTGGCAAGTGGTGTACAAGTGAATAATTTACAAGCACAAGGCTTATTGAGCCCAAGTGAATCCATTGCACTTGAAAAAGTTGGTCAGACTTTTGCACAAGGCTTAGGAGAAAGTGCGAAGTTAAATGGGCAAGCTTCTCAGGCTTCTGCTTTGGACAAAGCCGTCAATATTTTTAAACCGGATGGTCAACAACAGCTAGTCGAAAAGGTTCGCTGGATGTTGAATGGCAGAAACACCGCTGCAGAGATCCGTTTAGATCCACCAGAGCTTGGTGCCATGCAGATTAAGATAAATATGAACGGTGATGCCGCGGCTGTGAGTTTTACTGTGCAGTCGGTTCAAGCAAAAGAAGCCTTAGACCAAGCAACGCCGCGTTTGCGCGACATGTTGCAGGAACAAGGCATTGAATTGGGACAGTCATCAGTGCAACAAGATGCTAAAGGGCAGTCCGGTGGCCAAGAACAAGGAGCTAAGGGTAGTCAGGGTTCTGGCACTCAAACTGTCAGTGCTTCGTCAGTTGACGATTCCATGGCAGAAACACAAGTGCTGGAGCAACGCGTATCTGGAAGTGCGCTAGGCGGTATTGACTACTATGCTTAAGGTGTTGAGGTATCTAAAACACCTGAAAAACAAATTTTGACTAAAAGGCAAGCTAATGGCTGAAGAAGATTTAAAAACTGACGAAGAAGGCGGTAAAAAGAAAAGCAAATTGATGTTGATTATCATCATTGTTGTTGTCTTGCTTTTAGGTGGCGGTGCGGGTGCGTATTTCTTTTTAATGGGGGGAGAGGAACCTGTCGCTGAAGGTGAAACTGCCACTAGTGCTGAAGGTGGCAGCAGTGCGCCGCAAAACAAAGGACAAGCGATATATGTGGCGATGCCTCGCCCGTTTCAGTTTAACTCACCGGGAGTCGCCCGAGAGCGTTTAGTGCAGATTGAAGTGCAGTTAATGGTAAGGGGAGAAGATAACTCTGACCGAGCCAAAAAGCACATTCCGATGATTGAAAGTAATTTATTGCAAGTGTTCAGCGCTTCAAGTGCCGACGAGTTGGTGACAGAGCTGGGCAAAAAGAATTTACGCGACAAGTCTACTGCGCAGGTTCGCCAAGTCATGAATGACCTAGAGGGGAATCCCGTGGTCGAACAAGTATTGTTTACCGGTTTTGTCATTCAATAAATAGAGTAATTAGACAAAGGTTGTCATTAACGTGAGCGATTTACTATCACAAGACGAAATTGACGCGCTACTTCACGGAGTAGACGACGTTGAGGAAGAAGAAGTTGAAGAGGTCGAGCATGACGGATCGGCGCTCGAATATGATTTTTCGTCTCAAGACCGTATTGTACGGGGTCGGATGCCGACATTGGAGTTGGTCAATGAGCGCTTCGCTCGCCACATGCGGGTGAGTTTGTTTAACATGATGCGCCGCTCGGCCGAAGTGTCGATTAACGGTATTCAAATGATCAAGTTTGGCGAATACATCCATACTTTGTTTGTCCCTACCAGCTTGAACATGGTTCGCTTTCGCCCATTAAAAGGTACGGGTTTGATCACCATGGAAGCTCGACTGGTTTTCATTATGGTGGATAACTTCTTTGGTGGTGATGGCCGTTATCATGCAAAAATCGAAGGGCGCGAGTTTACACCTACCGAGCGCAGAATTATCCAGATGCTGCTGAAATTAATATTCGAAGATTACAAAGAAGCATGGGCTCCTGTGATGGATGTATCTTTTGAATATTTAGATTCGGAAGTCAATCCAGCCATGGCTAATATAGTAAGCCCTACTGAAGTCGTGGTGATCAGTTCCTTCCATATTGAGCTAGATGGTGGTGGTGGGGATTTTCATGTATCACTCCCTTACTCCATGCTTGAACCCATCAGAGATATGCTTGACGCTGGTGTGCAAACCGATAAAGAAGACACCGATTTCAGGTGGAGTAAGGCACTGCGCGATGAGATCATGGATGTAAAAGTGGGGGTTTCCGTACACTTTTTAGATATCGACGTAAGCTTAGACAAATTAATGAGTTTTAAAGATGGTGACATTATCCCCATCAACATGCCCGAAGCGGTCACGGTATCTGTTGAAGAACTGCCTAGTTTTAGAGCAAAACTAGGTAAGTCCAGAGACGCTGTAGCACTGAAAATAACCGATAAAATTCCAAGACCCGTCTCTGTTAAGTCAGAACTCAACTCCTTCACCAAAAATGGCAAGGTTATTGATAGTGATGCTGAATTACAGGTCTTGGAAGAAGATTTAGCCAGTATATTAACGAGGATATAGCTATGAGCGAAGAAGAAGGCTTAGATGATTGGGGAGCCGCGATGGCTGAACAGGCCGAAGCAGAGGCTGAAGCAGAAGCGCAAGAGGCTGCTACTGATGATGCCGAGCTGGCTGAACTTGATGAATTGTCTGAAGATGTCATCACCGGTCATGATCAGAAAAAGCTCGACACCATTTTGGATATTCCCGTTACTATTTCGATGGAAGTGGGTAGAACCAATATCAGTATTCGAAATTTACTACAGCTCAACCAAGGTTCAGTTGTGGAGTTAGACCGCGTAGCCGGAGAGCCATTAGATGTATTAGTAAATGGCACGTTGATTGCTCATGGGGAAGTAGTAGTGATCAACGATAAATTTGGTATTCGGTTAACGGATGTTATTAGTCAAGTCGAAAGAATTAAAAAACTCAAATAAAAAAACACTTAAAAAGCGTTATATAACAGTGTTTTATGCTGTTTTCATAACGCTTTTTTCCCTTCCAGCTCAAGCTGAAGATGCGGCCAAAGAGCTAACATCAACCAGTACTTTTATCTCTATCTTTTTGTCACTGTTGTTTGTCATCGCCATAATATTCGCGCTGGCTTATTTAATGCGACGGTTTAATGTCACTCAAGCTGGAAACGGTCAAATGCGTATGGTTGCTAGCATGATGGCAGGTGCAAAAGAAAAGGTCATGGTGATAGAAGTTGGGGATGAACAATATTTGCTTGGCGTGACGGCGCATAACATCAATCACTTGGCTACCTTAAATACGCCGCTGCAAACAAATAAATCTCAAACTGTTAATCAACAGAATTCTCAGCAAGGGTTTCAACAAAAATTAGTGCAAGCCATGGCACAGAGCATAGCCGGTAAATCGAATAACAATAAAAAAGGTGATAGCGATGTATAAAGGATTTGTCTCAATCATTCTACTGCTAGGCTTATTGCTGAGTGCTTCTGATGCGCTAGCTCAGCAGCAAGGTGCTATTCAAGCGGTGACGGTGACAACAAACGACGACGGCACTACCGATTATTCGATGACACTGCAAGCTCTCTTTATCATGACGGCTTTGAGCCTTATTCCGGCGTTTGTGATGATGATGACTTCATTTACTCGCATCATCGTGGTCTTGTCGATACTGCGTCAAGCGATTGGCTTACAGCAATCGCCATCAAACCAAATCTTAATTGGGGTGAGCTTGTTTTTGTCCATGTTTATTATGGCGCCGGTATTTGAAGAAATTAATGAAACAGCACTGCAACCCTACTTAAATGAAACGATGACATCTAAACAAGCATTTGAGGCCGCAAAAGCACCTATGCGTGAGTTTATGTTAGGGCAAACGCGTATTACGGATTTAGAGACCTTTGTCAAAATAGGCGGCTACGAAGGCCAATTTGCCGATCCTTCAGAAGTTCCCATGACGGTGCTAATTCCAGCTTTTGTTACCAGTGAGTTGAAGACCGCATTTCAAATTGGCTTCATGTTGTTTTTACCATTTTTAATTTTGGATCTGGTGGTCGCATCGATACTCATGGCAATGGGTATGATGATGCTGTCGCCCATGATTGTGTCTTTGCCATTTAAGTTGATGCTTTTTGTATTGGTTGATGGCTGGAACCTGATTTTTGGCACATTGGCAACAAGCTTTGGTATGGGGGTGTGAACATTGAGCCCTGAAATGTTTGTCGAACTATTACGCGAAGCCATGTTGCTGATAATCGTCATCGTGTCTGCAGTGATACTGCCTGGTCTTTTGGTTGGCTTGTTGGTGGCGGTTTTTCAAGCGGCTACCTCGATCAATGAGCAAACTATGAGTTTTTTGCCTCGTTTGGTGATTACCTTACTTGCCTTGAGTTGGGGAGGAAACTGGTTAGTGACAAAAATGATGGACTACACCAATAATTTGGTCAGTAGTATTCCCTCGGTCTTGGGCTAGCGATTACCCGTGGAGATATTGAGTAGCACGATCATGGGCTTTTTGGCTGATTATTTATTGGCCTTTATGCGGATCACCGGCATGTTTATTTCTATGGCGGGGATCAGTGCTCGAACTATCCCTACACCCGTAAGAAATTTATTGGCGATCGTTATTACTATCATGGTGTTGCCAACCTTAGAGCCGGTTAATGTGCCTGAGTTAGTCAGTGTCGGGACTTTTTTAGAAGTGATTAAGCAACTCATCATCGGTATTGGTATCGGCTTTATTTCTATGATGGTGATCAACACCTTTGTGTTGGCGGGACAAATTATTGCCATGCAAACAGGTTTGGGATTTGCCTCCATCGTTGACCCCATCAATGGGATCAACGTGCCAGCAGTGGGACAGTTCTATTTAATTTTGGCCACCCTGATATTCTGGACAGTCGATGGGCATCTCTTGATGCTGCAAATGATCATCCATAGCTTTGAAGCGTTTCCAGTCGGCGAGGGATGGTGGACACCCGAGCAATTTAAACAAATTGCGCATTGGGCTGGATGGATGTTCATCTCTGCGGTCACCATTGCACTCGCGCCCATTGTGTCCTTGTTAATCGTCAACTTGGCTTTTGGTGTAATGACTAAAGCCGCGCCTCAACTGAATATATTTAGTTTAGGTTTTGCGATCGCGCAAATTATGGGCTTAATCATCATTTGGATAACATTGAGCAACCAGGCACTGCACTTTGAACAACAGTGGATGCGTGCTCAGAACTTAATGTGTGGTTTGTTGGCAATATGCCCAACGACACCGTCCATATAACTGGGTAAAGGAGGCATGAGTAACGCAAATGGCTGATACTGATTCCTACGAAAAAACGGAAGAACCCACACCCAAAAAACTCAAAGACGCCCGAGAGAAAGGGCAGGTCGCGCGTTCAAAAGAACTCGCGACCACCTTAGTACTCGTGGCGAGTGCCTTTGCCCTTATTGCAATCGGATCGATGATTGCGTCTGCCATGTTCAGTATTACCAAACGTTCATTTACCTTATCCAGAGATGAGACTTACGATTACACCCACATGTTTCAGATCCTAAAAATGTCGATAACGGAAAGTGCTTTTCCGCTTGTCGCGTTTATGATTATTGCCATGATTGGCGGTATTTACGGTTCGATTGCTTTGGGAGGGTACAACTTTACATGGTCTTCTGCGGCGCCAAAAGCCAATCGGCTCAGCCCCAAGGCTGGGTTTAAACGTATGTTTGGGACGGATGCCTTGGTCGAGTTATTAAAAGCCATTGGCAAAGTTACAGTAATTATTGCCATGGCTTATATTTCTCTAATTATTTTTAAAGACGAAGCGCTACACCTCGATCTTGAGCAATACCCCATGAACCTGTTTCATGCTTTAGATATGATTGAGTGGGCTTTCTTATTGTTGTGCTGTGGCATGATCCCGATTGCGTTGATAGATGTGCCTTACCAAAGTCACAAGCACAACAAAGAACTGAAAATGACACTGCAAGAAGTGAAAGATGAGCGTAAAAATGCAGAAGGTGATCCAGCCGTAAAGAGCAGAGTGAGAAAACTACAATATCAATCTGCTGCTAACCGTATGATGCAAGATATACCTAATGCTGATGTCATCATTACTAACCCGACACACTATTCTGTCGCAGTACAATATGACCAAGACGGCGAACGCGCCCCTATTGTAGTAGCAAAAGGCATAGATGAACTTGCTATGCACATTCGTAAAATTGGTACTGCGAATGATGTGCCCTTGATTGCTTCACCTGCCCTTGCTCGCGCGATATATTACTCTACTGAAGTAAATCACGAAGTCCCGCAAAAGCTGTTTATGGCTGTGGCACAAATATTGGCATATGTTTATCAGTTAAAAGCCTTTAAAGCGGGCAAAGGTACAAGACCCAAACCACTGAAAAAGGACTTGCCAATTCCGCCTGAGTTACGCCGGTAAATAAGTAAACCAACGCCACATCTGAGCAATAAGCTCACCTTGTAGAGGGGAAAACCGCCATCTGAAAGTTTCAAAAGGCATGGATGCCTTTTGTTAAGCGGCCAAGGATGACGCAAAGCGGCTTTCAGATGGCGGTTTTCCCCTCTACAAGGTGAGCTTATTGCTCGGATGTGGCGTTGGTTTATTGGATATTTATCGTCACTGTGTACCCAATTTGGTAGCTTTGACCATTAGTAAGTGTTTGCAAGGTACGGATTTCTCCACCAATAAGAATATCGGCGGTATTGTTGCTGCCACGCGAGCGAATTTGTATTTGTTCACCATCTGTAAACGTCGTGGTTTGTGAGGCCGCAGTGACTTGCCCTGATACCAACAGAGACAAGTTGGCGGAATTACTCCCCGCCACTGATATAAACATTTCTGTATTCTTGGGCAAACTTTCGACCAAAATGCGTCCTAGGCTAATATCTGGACTAGATGCGTCACAGCTCCCAACTATATTACCCGTGTTGTCCAAGGTACACACGCTACCGGATTCGATCGGAATATCGCCAAAATTTAATGCATCGATTTCTATCGGCACTTGCGCGTAACAATGCGAGGTAAACAACATAACGGGAAGTATCATTAGCCGGTTTTGCATATCTGTTTTATCGAATGGCCTGTTTTTCCTACAAATTCTTCCCCAGTACATCGGCCTTATTGTATTTTTCTGTAGATATAGATTTTTAAAAGACTTCTGGCACGCTTGTTGAAATACCTCATGTATTCTCAAACAGTAGTCAAAATTTTGTTGTATGCAGTTAGCGAGTGTTTTTCAGCGAGTCGACAAAGACAGTGTAAAAAATTTCACCAGCGGACTAGGTGCACCTATCATTGTACTGGCATTGATGGGTATGGTGATACTGCCCATGCCAGCGTTTTTGTTGGATGTACTGTTTAGCTTTAATATCGCGCTTTCCTTGGTCATTATCCTTGTCTGTGTGTTTACCCAACGTCCTATTGATTTTGGTATTTTTCCTTTGGTGCTATTGGTGGCGACTGTTTTGCGACTTGCGCTTAATGTCGCATCGACGCGGGTTGTCCTCTTGGAAGGACACGAAGGTGGAGATGCAGCCGGTAAAGTTATTCAGGCTTTTGGCGAGGTAGTGATTGGCGGAAATTACGCCGTTGGTATAGTGGTCTTTGCGATTCTATTGATCATTAATTTTAAAGTCGTTACCGAGGGTGCAGGCCGTATTTCTGAGGTTAGTGCGCGTTTTACGCTAGACGCAATGCCCGGTAAACAAATGGCAATCGATGCAGACCTGAATGCCGGATACATCGACCAAGATGAGGCGCGTAAACGTCGCGAAGAGATCACCTCAGAGGCTGATTTTTATGGTTCGATGGACGGTGCGTCTAAATTTGTTAAGGGCGATGCAATTGCTGGCCTTTTCATCATGTTGATAAACATTGTTGGGGGTTTGTTTATTGGCATGTATCAACATGATTTAAACTTTGGTAATGCAATGGAAGTGTACACGGTGCTTACCATCGGTGACGGTTTGGTGGCACAAATACCATCACTACTGCTCTCTGTCGCCACTGCCATTATTGTGACGCGAGAAAACGATAGCCAAGAAATGGGCGACGAGATCCGCGAGCAACTCTCGAACAGACAAGCGTTGTACATCACTTCAGCCATTCTATTTGTTATGGGCATTGTGCCGGGTATGCCTCATTTTGCGTTTTTAAGTTTTTCTGCTGCAGCCGGCGGCTATGCTTTTTATAGAGATTGGCAAGCGAAAAAACTGGCAGAGGATGCGGCTAAAGTACAGACCTTACCCGATGTAAATACCGAAGCACAGGATGTGAAGGAGCTGACTTGGGATGACGTGCAACCCGTAGACGTAATTGGTCTAGAAGTGGGATACCGCTTGATCCCATTGGTGGACAAATCTCAGGGTGGAGAGCTACTCAGTCGAATTAAAGGTGTGCGTAAGAAGTTATCACAAGAGCTAGGATTTTTAGTGCCAGCGGTACATATTCGTGACAATTTAGATTTTGCACCTAGCAACTACACTATTTCGATGATGGGTGTCACCGTGGGCGAAGCCGAAATTAGCCATGACAATGAATTGGCGATTAATCCTGGGCAAGTTTTTGGCACGCTTGAAGGAACGCCTACCAAAGATCCGGCTTTTGGCTTAGACGCCGTATGGATACCAGCCAACCAGAGAGAACATGCTCAAACCATGGGTTATACGGTTGTCGATACAGCGACAGTTATTGCCACCCATCTCAGTCAATTACTTACCAATCATGCATACCAGTTATTGGGGCATGAGGAAGTGCAACAACTATTGGATATGTTAGAAAAAACACATCCTAAGCTTGTTGAAGGTTTAGTGCCTGATGTACTTGCTTTGAGTACGGTCGTAAAAGTCTTGCAAACCCTATTGTTTGAAGGTGTACCAATTAGAGATATGCGCACCATTGTCCAAACGCTCAGTGAATTTGGTCCCAAGAGCCAAGACCCCGAAGTTTTGGTGTCGGCATGCCGTATTGCTCTGAAACGTTTGATCGTACAAGAAATAAACAATGGTGAGCAAGAAGTACCTGTCATTACCTTGGCTCCCGATTTGGAACAGATGTTGCATAAGTCACTGCAGGCAGGTGGTGAAGATGGCGCTGGTATTGAACCAGGCCTGGCAGAAAAATTACAACAGTCTTTACTCGACGCGACACAGCAACAGGAGGTCGCAGGAGAACCGGCAGTATTGTTAACTTCAGGATTGTTAAGACCAGTATTGGCAAGGTTCTTTAAACAATCTGTCAGTGGTTTGCACGTGCTGTCTTATCAGGAGATTCCTGATGACAAACAAATAAAAATAGTGTCATCGGTAGGTCAATAAAGTGACGCGCCATACATACTCAAGAGGAAGTTATGAAAATTAGACGTTTTTTTGGCAAAGATATGCGAGAAGCGCTCAAACAAGTCAAAGATGAGCTTGGTGGTGACGCGGTTATAATGTCAAATAAGAAGAAGTCGAATGGCGTAGAGTTAGTGGCTGCGGTTGACCCTTCTGCTGCCAACCCCGATCCGGCACCACCGCTGAGTGCAAAACCTAGCTTTAGTGAGATCATCGGCAATGAAGAAAATGACAGTTTGCGAGCGTTGTTAGAAAGGCAAACGTCTAACGGGCAAACCGAATTTGCAACGAGTACTCATCAGAGTTACGAGACGAACAATAGGCAGCAAACCCAAGACATGCAGCAAGCGTCACCTAAACTTCAGGGGGCGGCAAACACTACTGAATTTACACAAAATACAGCGCGGAATGTCCATCAACAAGCTCAGACAAACTTTCAAGCGCGCAATATACCTAGAGAAAATACACCGACAGAAAACATACCCAGAACGACTTCGGCTAGAGAAAGCTTACTAAGAGAAAGCTTGCGAGCAGATGACAGCATGGTGCGCTCACCCGCCTTTAGTGAGTTGGGTGATGATGAAGATTTTGGTAATACGCAAGCGGCAAATTTAAGCCCACCGCCGAGTGTATTAGAGCCAGAACAGCTAGACAGCATTAGAGCAGAATTAGAATCAATCAAAAATGTTTTAAAGTTTCAGGTTTCAGAATTATCCGAAGAGCGCAAACGTCGCAACAATCCTGTACATCATTATCTCCATGAACAGCTAATAGGTATGGGGATCAGTGAGCAACTGTGTCAACAGTTTATTAATTTCTTGCCTCACCAGATTGACGAAAAAGAAGGTTGGAAGTATTTGCTCAATCTGCTGTCGAATCGCTTAGTTGTGGGTAGTAATGACATACTAAACCAAGCGGGTATCGTGGCATTAGTTGGTCCGACTGGCACAGGTAAAACGACAACGCTTGCGAAATTGGCAGCGAAGTATGCACAAAAATATGGATCAGATCAGGTTGCTCTGATAACCATTGATACATACCGAATTGCAGCGTTTGAGCAACTTGCTACCTATGGCCGTATTATTGGTTGTAGCGTGAAAAAGGCACAAAATGCTGATGAGCTAAATCAGATTCTCTACCAAATGCGCAATAAGCGTTTAATTCTGATTGATACAGCAGGGTTCAGTCAGCGAGATGCGAGACTCATAGAGCAATTAAATGAGTATGAAAATGGTTTATCCGTAGATATCAAAAAGTATCTAGTGTTGCCTGCAGGCTCTCAATACAAAGTGCTAAATGAAACAGTAAAAACATACAGCCACACAGATATTCGCGGTTGCATTTTCTCCAAGCTGGACGAATGTTACAGCTTGGGCGAGGCATTGAGTGTTGTGATTGAAAATGATTTATCATTGAGCTATGTTACAGATGGTCAACGCGTTCCGGAAGACATCAAACTGGCTGACTCAGGTAACCTGACACTTGTCGCAGCTAAACTTTATAAAAAATATGGATTGCCTCAACAACCGCGTAATCCACTAGCGAGTGCTGGTGGTTTATGATGGTAGATCAAGCGAGTAGCTTAAGACGAATGAATCAGTCCAAACAGATTAAAGTAGTCGCAGTCACCGGTGGTAAAGGTGGCGTTGGCAAAACAAACCTTACCCTCAATTTGGCGATTGCCTCTGCCAAACGCGGATCCCGTGTTTTGGTCTTAGATGCGGATTTAGGCTTGGCAAACGTTGATGTCATGCTGGGTTTACGCGTGGATCGCAATTTATCACACGTCCTTTCTGGCGATTGCACACTCGATGAAATACTGGTCACAGGCCCACACGGTGTAAAAATCGCACCGGCTACCTCTGGTACGCAGTCCATGGCAGAACTCGGTGCCAGAGAGCACGCTGGACTAATACGCGCGTTTGGCGAATTGCAAACGCCTATCGATATGCTGCTGGTTGATACTGCAGCGGGTATATCAGACATGGTGGTCAGCTTTTCTCGGGCAGCACAAGACGTCATTATCGTAGTATGTGACGAGCCAACTTCACTAACTGACGCCTATGCACTAATAAAAATACTCAACCGCGAGCACGGCGTATTTAACTTCAAAGTTGTCGCCAATATGGTGAGGAGTGAGCGCGAAGGTCAAGAATTATTCAATAAACTGTCGAAGGTGACAGGGCGGTTTCTCGATGTAGCCTTAGAGCTAGTGAGCATCGTACCCTTTGACGAAAATGTGCGTAAATCGATACGCAAGCAAACAGCCATTGTCGATGCATATCCAGCTTCTGGAGCGGCGAAAGCCATCAATCAACTAGCGGAAAACGTCGCGTCGTGGCCTGTGCCGATTCAAGCCGGTGGGCATCTCGAGTTCTTCATCGAGAATTTAGTGTCTTTGCAAGACTAGGTAAGCAAAAGTGAGTAATAAAGTGACAGTATATCAACAGCAAATAGACAAAAATCAGCTTGTCGAAAGACACGCGCCGCTGGTTAAGAGGATTGCACACCACTTGATGGCAAGGTTACCTGCTAGTGTGTTAATAGATGACTTGATTCAATCGGGCATGATTGGCTTATTAGAAGCGGCTCGAAATTTTGATGGCTCTAAAGGAGCGAGCTTTGAAACCTTTGCAGGCATCCGTATTCGCGGAGCGATGTTAGATGAAATCCGCAAGGGAGACTGGACGCCGCGCTCAGTGCATAAAAATTCTCGCGCCATTACCGAAGCAATCAATACCGTCGAAAGAGAAACGGGGAGAGACGCGCGCGATAACGAAGTAGCAGAAAAACTAAATGTTTCTTTGCAAAGCTATCATCAAATGTTGAATGAGGTAAATGCCGGAAAACTCGTTGGAATTGAAGACCTTGGCGTATCTGAAGACGTATTGACGAACGAAGAAACCAAGGGATCTGACCGTCCTTTTGAAGAAATGATGCAAGGATCATTTCAGAAAGCGCTGGCTCGGGCGATAACTACATTACCAGAGCGTGAAGCGATTGTTTTATCGTTGTATTACGACGAAGAGTTAAATTTACGTGAAATTGGTGAAGTACTTGAAGTAAGTGAGTCAAGAGTGAGTCAAATTCACAGTCAAGCGATGCTTAAGCTCAAAGCTAAAATGCAATCGTGGCGTACGGCTGAATAGAGTTATACAGATAATATTATTCCACATTGGAGGTAGTTTTGGATAAGAATATGAAAATCCTCGTTGTTGATGATTTTTCAACAATGCGGCGAATCATTAAAAACCTATTGAAAGATCTAGGGTTTACCAATATCCAGGAAGCAGATGACGGCAATACAGCGTTGCCGATGTTACAACAAGGCGATTTCGACTTTGTAGTGACCGATTGGAACATGCCCGGCATGCAAGGTATAGACTTGCTTCGCGCGATTCGATCAGACGACAAGCTAAAGCACTTACCCGTGTTAATGGTAACGGCTGAAGCCAAAAAAGAACAAATTGTTGCTGCAGCGCAAGCTGGGGTGAACGGTTATGTAGTTAAACCTTTCACAGCAGCAACGCTGAAAGAGAAACTGGACAAGATTTTCGAACGTCTAGGCTAAGCACATTACTAATAGAGGTTTAGGCTATGACAAACGAAACTGCCTTG
Source organism: Agaribacter flavus (assembly GCF_042646125.1). Taxonomy (NCBI): domain Bacteria; kingdom Pseudomonadati; phylum Pseudomonadota; class Gammaproteobacteria; order Alteromonadales; family Alteromonadaceae; genus Agaribacter; species Agaribacter flavus. The sequence goes on along the minus strand of NZ_JBHRSW010000004.1, from coordinate 459,495 downwards.
ATTTCGCTTGAAGAAGCGAAAGAACTTGTGGCCTATTTGGAAAGCGGCGACATTGGTTCAGCAAATGATATCGTTCACAGTGCGTCTTTGCGAGAATCGACAGAGTTGTTTTCTGAGGTAGGTAAACTGACCCGTCAACTGCACGATTCTTTAGTTAACTTTCAGTTAGACGAAAAGTTGACACAAATTACAAATACGGCCATTCCAGATGCACAATCTCGCCTTGAGTACGTCATTGAAGAGACGGAAAAAGCGGCCAACTCAACTATGGATGCGGTAGAGCGAAGTATGCCGCTTGCCGAACAACTCAACGACAGGCTAACTGGACTTATTCCAAACTGGAAAAAGCTCATGAATCGTCAGATCGAACTCGGTGAATTTAAGTCGCTTTGCTACGAGCTTGACGATCTACTCAGCGATGCGCAAAAGGACTCTGCGTCACTCAACTCAATGTTAACCGAAGTGTTGATGGCACAGGGTTATCAAGACCTGACTGGGCAAGTGATCCGCAGGGTTATCGAGTTGGTGAGTGAAGTGGAAGATGGCTTGGTCGAAATGTTGGCCACGTTTAGTGAAGAAACAGACGCAAACCAAGCTGCCAAAAAAGATAAAGCTCAACCTTCTGACAAATCTGACGATAAGGTTAAAGCCGAAGGGCCAATTCTCAACGCAGAAGGTCGTGACGATGTTGCGCAAAACCAAGATGACGTTGACGATTTGTTGTCTAGTTTAGGATTTTAGGGGAGACATTCAATGTCATTTGAGGTCGACGAGGATATTTTACAAGATTTTCTAGTTGAAGCAGGGGAGATACTTGAGCAACTCCAAGAGCAACTGGTTGATTTAGAAAATAATCCAGAAGATGCAGACTTGCTAAACGCGATTTTTCGCGGATATCACACGGTAAAAGGCGGCGCTGGATTTTTATCGTTGACCGAACTTGTAGACATTTGTCACGGTGCGGAAAATGTATTCGATATAATGCGAAACGGACAACGCACCCTTACTCCTGAATTGATGGATGTCATTTTGCAGGCAACCGATGTTGTTGTCGATATGTTTGAAAATGTAAAGGCGAGAGAGCCACTTGAAGCAGCGCCCGCAGAACTCATCGAAGTGCTGCACAAGTTAAGCGAGCCAGAAGTAGAAGGCGAAAACATTTTTGACACCGAAGAAACTGAGTCCGTTGAGGTAGTAGAAGAAGAGCAAGACGAAATTCAAGCAGAGGATACTGACGAGCCAGTTGTCGAGGAATCGTCCTCTGTGACACCTGCTAAAAGTGAATCTGAAAACGAATCTATCGAAGAAATTACTGAAGATGAATTTGAAGCACTACTTGATGAATTACACGGCGACGGTGCCCCCGGTGCCAAAAAACAAAGTGCTCAAACAGATAACACAGATACACAGACTGAAGCTAGCAAAGCTGAAAGTGCTACTAGCAACAGTGACGATATTACCGACGATGAGTTTGAAGCGTTATTAGACGAGCTGCACGGTGAGGGTCGCTTTGATGCTGGCAGTGAGAAACCTGCTGAAGCAGAAAACAAAGCAGCAAGCAAAGCTGGCGCTGATGACGAAATCACAGATGAAGAATTTGAGGCGCTACTCGATGATTTGCATGGCACAGGCAAAGGGCCAGCGGTAAAAGCAGAAAAACCTGCAGAGTCATCGCCCGATAGCGATAAGGTAAAAGGCGATAAAAACACAGCGAGTAGTCAAACAGAAAACAAACCTGCGGAAGAGACAAAAGCAAAAGCGAGCGCCAAGAAATCTGTCAAGAAAGAAGAAAAGCCTGCGCCGGCGAAAGCCGACGTGAAAAAGCCGGCTGCACCCGCTGCCGCTAAAAAAGCCGAGAATAAACCCGCTCCTGCTCAAGCAGAAACCACGGTGCGTGTCGATACCAAACGCTTGGATCAAATCATGAACATGGTGGGTGAGCTTGTGCTTGTCCGAAATCGCTTGTTGAGCTTAGGGATCAACCTCAACGACGAGAGTATGTCAAAAGCCATCGCGAATTTAGATGTCGTAACGGGTGATTTGCAAGGCGCGGTAATGAAGACAAGGATGCAGCCAATTAAGAAAGTATTTGGCCGTTTTCCTCGGGTTGTGCGGGACTTAGCGAGAACACTCAAAAAAGAAATTTCTTTGGTACTCGAAGGCGAAGAAACGGATTTAGACAAAAACCTTGTCGAAGCCTTGGCTGATCCTTTGGTTCACTTGGTCAGAAACTCCGTTGACCACGGTATTGAAATGCCAGACGATCGCGAACAGGCGGGCAAGCCTCGAATGGGAACCGTCAAATTAGCCGCCTCGCAAGAGGGCGACCATATCCTACTGACTATCGCGGATGATGGTAAAGGGATGGACGCTGAAAAGCTAAAAGAGATAGCGATCAGCAGGGGTGTACTGGATGCAGATTCTGCATCGAGAATGTCAGATGTCGAAGCCTTTAACCTTATTTTTGCACCAGGCTTTTCCACAAAAACAGAAATCAGCGATATTTCTGGGCGTGGTGTCGGCATGGACGTGGTTAAAACAAAAATAAACCAATTGAATGGTACGGTCAGTATCGATTCTAAATTGGGTGTTGGCACCACTTTAGAAATAAAAGTACCACTAACACTGGCTATCTTGCCTACCTTGATGATCGTCGTTGGCGATCAAACATTTGCCTTGCCACTTGGCTCGGTAAACGAAATCATCAATATGGACTTGAGCAAAACTAACACGGTCGACGGTCAGTTGACGATGATAGTGCGTTCAAAAGCCATCCCATTGTTTTATTTGAACGATTGGCTAAATCCAAATAAGCCGAGCAAAGACCGAGCCTTGGGGCATGTCGTTGTGGTGCAAATAGGCACGCAACAAGTAGGCTTTGTTGTTGATAGTTTGATTGGTCAAGAAGAAGTCGTTATCAAACCTTTGGATGCCTTGCTTCAAGGTACACCAGGCATGGCTGGCGCAACCATAACCTCCGACGGTGGTATTGCGTTGATACTAGATATTCCTAGCTTGTTGAAGCGTTACGCTTAAAACCTTACATAGATCTTTGCGGGCATCGCCTGCCTGCGTCTACCTTGAAAAATAGAGTGCACAGGCACTCTATTTGCGTATCTCGCGGATTGATTACGATGGGACGCTATTTGGACGTGCCAGCTGTTTTGCCGCAAAATCGCTGCTACTTCCAAGTCGCGTCCCAAGGTATGTTATTTATTTTAAGCCCGTAAAACATTGCAAACTTGGCCTAAATTTAGCTTGTATAAGGTGTTGTTGACGCTAAAACTGCGTGAAAATGCAGCGCAATGAGTAATAAAGTTGTACGGGAAACGAGCACAAATGCAAGTATGGACAGTGGTGAATCAAAAAGGTGGGGTTGGCAAAACCACAAGCGCTGCTTCTCTGGCAGGCAGCTTGATATCGCAAGGGTATAAGGTCTTGTTGCTTGATTTGGATCCCCATGCTTCGCTGAGCTATTACTTTAAAGTCGAGCAAAATTCCTCCCCTAACTTATATGACTATTTTTTGTCAGAAGCGGATACCGACGTATCAAAGCTTGTTAAGCAAACTAGGCATACTGCGCTTGATGTTTTACCCGCGATTGGCAGTATGGCAACGCTGGATCGGCAATTGGGGCAAGCAGAGGGGAAAGGTTTGGTCATCAAAAATCTTTTGGCACATGTGAAGAAACAGTATGATGTCGTTATTATTGACTGCCCACCGGTATTAGGGGTATTGATGGTGAATGGATTAATGGCCTGTAATACTGTGATTATCCCTACGCAGACTGAATATCTAGCGATTCGAGGTCTCAATAAAATGTTACAAACCCTAGATTTATTGGCGCCGATGATGACTGAAAAACCTGTCATAAAAATTGTAGCGACAATGTTCGATCGTCGTTTAAAAGCTTGTCAGCAAGCATACAAAGCGCTCAGACAGGAATTTAAATCGCTATTGTGGCAGGGCTACATACCAACCGACACTAAGTTTAGAGAAGCCAGCCAAAAAGGCTTGGCTATTTGCGACTTAGACGCGACAAGTAGAGGTAGCTTTGCCTATGAGAAACTATGCAATGATTTGCTAAAAGAACGCAGACAATAAACTATGCCCGAATCAAAAGAAAGCGACTTACTATCTTCTTATTTTAGTGCTTTGACGAGTATCCAAAGTACTGAGAGCGAGACTGACAAAGAAGCGCTATCACGCGCTGAAAAATTGCTTAAGCAAGCAAGTGTATCTGCTGATTTATCTGATAAAGAGCTTGATAGTAAAGATATTGGCACATCGGCCGAAACAATGGGTATACAGCTTGTTTCTGCACCAGAACTGTCGCTGGAAAAACGTTTACCCAGTACTTTTCAAGCATTATTTTTTGAAGTTGCGGGCATTAAGTTGGCGATTCCACTAGTTGAGCTAGGCGGCATCCACGAGATGAAAAAATTGACACCTCTTCCGGGTAAAGCAGATTGGGTGTTAGGTGTGCTGATTAAAGGCAGCGAAAAGTTAAACTGTATTGATACGGCAAAGTGGGTTATGCCCGAAAGGTACACTCAGCAACTGGCTGACTCTTTGCAATACAGTTATGCGGTGCAGTTAGGTAAAACTCCTTGGGTTTTAGCGTGCGAAGCACTAAAAGATACGGAAGAACTGTCGATAACAGATATTAAATGGCGAGACCAAACGGGCAGTCGCCCTTGGTTAGCCGGCATGGTTAAAGAAAAAATGTGTGCATTGATAGACGCTGAAAAGCTCGTCTGGTTATTAACGCAAAAGAGTTAGACGCTTAATGTTTTTGCACAATTAGCGACCTTGGGTCGTTAAAACACAAATATTACGGTAATTGTTATTACGGAGTAAATCAAATGTCAGAAGAAAGAGCCACTGCAACTGCATCAGATCCGAACGATGAGGTTCTTCAATGGGTCACTTATCGCTTAGACGATGAGACCTATGGTATAAACGTGATGCAGGTACAAGAGGTGCTTCGATACACAGAAATTGCCCCGGTACCCGGCGCACCTAACTATGTATTAGGCATTATCAATTTACGAGGCAACGTTGTCACAGTTATTGATACGCGCACTCGTTTTGGTCTTCCGTCTTCAGAGATTACAGATAATTCTCGTATTGTCATTATCGAATCTGACGAGCACGTGGTGGGTATTTTGGTTGATAGTGTCGCTGAAGTGGTTTACTTGCGTTCTTCTGAAATAGACAGCGCACCAAACGTTGGTACGGAAGAAAGTGCTAAATTTATCCAGGGCGTGTCAAACAGAGGCGAAGAGCTATTGATACTTGTTGACTTGAATAAATTACTCACTGATGAAGAATGGGACGACGTACTCAGCATGTAGTTTGTCGTTTTATCTGGTACTTTTTTATTCCCTCAATAGTATTCAAGACATCCGAAACAGAGTTAAAACAGGCTCAAAGGAAGAGGCGGGAGAGGAAGGCAGTAACCAGAACAAAAAACGCTGCGAGTACATCCCTGTCCGCTTAAATTTTTCTTCCATGA